>NZ_JAQHXR010000004.1:0-12759 GCF_027859255.1 Helicobacter ibis | reverse complement strand
ATTCCACTATCTCATTTTCCACATAGCCTTCATTATTATTTGCAGATTCGATGATATTAGATGCTTCTTGTAGTTCATTATTTAGAGCACTTTGTATCTCTAGCATATCATTTTCTATATAGTCATCTTCACTGATTTTGACTTCCTCTGTTAGATTGTGTGCTTTTTGCAAATCGTCTGCAACAGCGTTTAAAATCTCATTTACCTCATCATCACATGCAACTAGGCAATCTTTTGGTTCTTGCTTCTTTTCATAATATGAGCTAAATGGTATTGCTGCATATAGTTTTTGAGGATATGATTTAATGACTTGTTTTGGTTTTTCTTCTTTTATTGTGCTACTAGCTTGTGCATATTGCATTGAGACTTCATCTGGAATATCCACTATTTCACTTGCATAATTTTCCTGTTTATCCACTTTTATAAGCTTGATTGGGCTTGTTTCTTCTTCTATATTTTTGGATTGTAAATATCGTTCAAGATTCTTAAACTTCTCCAAAGTAGCCATTGAATCTAGCTGAAATTGCCAAGTATCATACCCTTGCTTTTTTGCCTCTTGGATTGGTATTACTCTAATTTTCGATGATATATCATCTTTAATATCCACGCTAGTTGGAATCTCTTCTTTATCGTCTTCTTTAATTATTTCTTGCTCTTGCTCTACTTCACTTATCTTTGCAGATTCATCGCTAAAATCAAACTTAACTTGCTTATTACTACTTAATACATGATTTTCTTTATCATATTCTATTAATTCTTCTAAAGTTAGTGTTCTTGGGGCTTCTTCTTGTATTTCTTTTGTATCTTTATTTTCTTTTACTGCTGGTGTGAAAAACGCCTTTATGCGTAAAAATATCTCTTCTATAGATTGCGTTTTAGGTTTAAATTCTTTGCTTTTAGAGTTTGTCTTTTTAATGTTTTGCAAATCTTTTTTAATATCATTTTTGAAATTATTAAAAATCTCAATAGCACCCTTTCCACTCCATAGCACATAACCAAAAACAAACATAAAAATAATTACAAAAAATACGCCAATCCTGCCAATTATCGGTTGTAATACAGAATTAAAAGCTATACCAAAAATACCAGAATCTTCAATAAATAAACTCTGCAATGATAAAATAGCAAGAACTAAAATAACGATGCTAAGTGCTTTTTCTAGCATTTGCGTTGTAAATTTAAGCTTGGATAATTCGCTTATACTTGGTATATTTTTAGCTCTATAGACACAAAATCCTAAAGCCAACAACCAAACATAACCCAAATATCCAAATAAAAAATAATGTAACTTAGAGTATCCCTCTCCAAATCCACCTAATGCACCACTTGTACCAAAAATTTCTAAAATCCATAAAAAGAATATAACACCAATGATAATTGTTTTATTATTTAATTTATCTAATTTCATCAAAAAAACCCTAAAAATGGCGAGAGGGTGAGAGAATCGAACTCCCCAGCAAATAGACACCTATCCACTCAAATGGGTTTGAAGCCCACGATGCCCACCAGAGACATATACCCTCCGCTAGTCAAAGAAGGCAATTTTACGCTTTTTTACCTAATATTTGATTTAAAATTCTGCAAACTTCATTTTACCTTTTTCAAAAAATACACACTTATTATATCCAGCCTCTCTTGCTATATTTTCTATATCATCTCTTTTGTAAAAAATATGCTCTAATTCATGTGCATCGCTACTAAATGTAATTTGGATTCCTTTACTTTTACACATTTTTAGAATCTCTAAGCTTGGATATTGCTCTTTTACGCTTTTTCTAAACCCAGATGAATTTATCTCAACGACCATATTAGAATCTCTAATTGCCTCTAATGCTTCATCTAATATATCACCTGTATCGCAAGTTGGCTTATAGTTAAACACTTTTAGTAAATCCATATGCCCAACTATATTAAACAGACCACTTTGTGCCATTTCTTTTGTTTTAACATAATATTTATTCCAACAATCATTAATATCTCTTTTGGCGTATTCACCGATGAATTGTGGATTATCAAAGCCCCAATCATCTAAAAAGTGTATAGAGCCTATTTTATAATCCAAATCAAGCTTTAAAATTCTATCATCTAAAAATTCTGGCATATAATCTATCTCTAGCCCTATTTTTAGATCAATTTTGTCTTTATATTTTTCTCTTAGTCGCTCATATTCATCTAAGTAGAATGATAAAGCTTCAAAACTCATTCTATATTTGCTATCAAAGTCCATAGGATTATGACAAGAAAACCCAAACACATCAATCCCGCATTTAATAGCCCTAAGCACATATTCTTCCATTGTGCCATTTGCATGATTACATAAGCTTGTATGATTGTGTAAATCAACTTTTTTCTTTAAATTCATAATTAATCCATTCGCTTTTCCATTTCTTTAACTATATGCAAACTTAAGACATGCTTGTCAAATACAGCTACATAAAACATTGCATCAAATATCTTTATATCAAGCACGAATCCTTCGACCTTTACCTCACGCTTTTTTGTATCTTCTTGTAATGTTTCTGCCCTAAAAGTAATCTCATTGCCAAGTTCTATTGGTGCTAGAAACTTAACTTCAGCACCGATTACTATCGCATTTGGGTGATTTACCGCAAGCATTGCACTATATGCTGCACTTGAGAATATATTGCCAGAGTGTATAAGCCCTGTTTTATCCATAACCATCTTGCTACTAGTCTCTAGCACAACAGAGGCTTTACCATATTTTAGCTCTTTTATAGAACCATTATTTGCATCTATATTTGCACATACTTTTTGCAATACACTATCATGATCTGGTTTGCTTAAAAAATCCTCTTCTTCTTTTGGAAATTCTTCTTCCATGTAACCTTTCCTATTTAAAATGCGCTGATTATAGCATATTTAAGATTCTGATATAATTGTATAAAAAAGGAAATTTCTTTGACTATTTTATTTCTATCTCACACAGATTCCAACTTATATAACTTCAGACTGCCAATAATGGAAGCATTAGTAAAAAATGGACATAAAGTAATAGCACTAATACCGCATGGTGATTGCTTTTTTAAGTTTCAAAAACACGGAATTGAAGCAATAAGCTACGAAATAAATAGAGCAAGTCTAAATCCAATATCAGGCATAAAAACAATACTTGAAATCTCAAAAATACTAAAAGAGCAAAAGCCAGATATAGTCCATACATTTATGCTAAAGCCAAATATTTATGGGTCATTTGCAGCAAAACTAGCAAAGCTTGATTGTATAATAAATAGCCTAACAGGTCTTGGGAGCTTCTATATACAAAAAACTTTCAAAACAGAAATAATAAGACTAATAATAGAAACTTTAAATAGAATCTCGTTTAAAATAGCAAACAAAGTGTTGTTTCAAAATAATGATGATTTAACATTATATGTAGAAAAAGGCATTATTGAATCTAAAAAAGCAATCTTAATAAAAGGTTCTGGTATAGATACTAAAATATTCTCTCCACTAAGCAGTGATGAGAAAGACAAAATAAGACAAAACTTACAAATACCAAAAGATTCTTGCGTTATCCTAATGATAGCTAGGGCAATAAAGCACAAAGGAGTAGTAGAATACTATAAAGCTGCACAAGAAATAACTAACAAATACAAAGATGTTGTATTTTTATATGTTGGTGGTGTTGATAATGGCAATATTTCTGCTATGAACGAAGAATCTTTGCACACTGATTTTGTCAGATATTTGGGGGTTAGAGACGATATTAGGGATATTGTTGGAATATGTGATATTTTTGTATTGCCTAGTTATAGAGAAGGGATTCCTAGAACACTGCTTGAAGCAGGGAGCATGGCAAAGCCAATAGTTACCACAAATGCAGTTGGTTGCAGAGAGGTTGTAGATAATGGGATTAATGGATTTTTAGTAAATGTAGGCGACTATAAGGATTTAGAATCAAAAATCACAACTCTAATACAAGACAAAAATTTAAGAGAAGAATTTGGCAAAAAAAGCAGAGAAAAAATATGCAATGAATTTGGTGTAGAATCCATAGTTACTTCATATTTAAAGCTATATAATGACACAATAGAAGACAAAGAAACAAATACATTTAAAATCTACCCACACATAATAAAGCCAATACTTGATAGATTCTTTGCATTAATACTAATAATATGCTTCTTGCCAATAATATTAACAATAGCTATATTAATTAAAAACAAACTAGGCTCTCCAATACTCTTTAGCCAAGATAGACCGGGCAAAAATGGCAAAATATTTAAGATATATAAATTCCGAACCATGAGTGATGAAAGAGATGAAAATGGGGAGCTTTTATCAGATGAGATTAGGCTAAAAGGCTTTGGCAAAATAATTAGAAAAACAAGCCTAGATGAACTACCTCAACTTTTTAATGTATTAAAGGGTGATATGAGTTTTATAGGACCTAGACCACTGCTTGCAGAATACTTGTCTCTATATTCTAAAGAGCAAGCAAGGAGACATGAGGTTATGCCTGGGATTACTGGCTGGGCACAAATAAATGGTAGAAATGCAATCTCATGGGAAGAAAAATTCAAACTAGATGTATATTATGTTGATAATGTAAGTTTCATGCTTGATTTAAAAATATTTTTTCTTACAATATACAAAGTGCTAAGAAAAAAAGATATAAACTCAAGCACAAGCGTTACAATGGAGAAATTCACAGGCTCACAAAAAAATAATTAAAAAGATGCACAAAAAGCTAAACCTTCTGTTGCATCAAACCTCCTAAGAGATCTAATCCTCTAAAGATAGCTCTACTTTGTTTTTGTTTATGCTAAGAATCTGAACTGATAGCATATCTCCCTCTTTTAGGGTTAATAGTTGATTTTTATCTTTTAATTTTGAAACATGCAATAACCCATCGTATCCTTTTGGTAGCTCAACAAACGCTCCAAATTCAACTATTTTCTTTACTTTACCTTGATATTTATCACCTACTTTATATTCTTCTTCAGGATTTATCTTTGGTGCGGATTCTTTTAATGCTATCTCTTTTATAAACTCTATTGCATTATTGATCTTTTCCTTATTGTCTCCACTAACACACACTTCACCGCTATCTCTATTTAAATCTATATTAACTCCAAATCGTTCTATTATGTCTTTTATCGTGCGTCCACCTTGTCCTATTATCTCTACAATTTTGTTAGGATTTATGAAGATTCTATCCATTCTAGGCAACACACCATCATTTAACACAATTTTTTCCCTTGCTTCTTCCATTATGCTTAGAATATGCTTTATGCCATCTTTAGCTTGAGAGAGTGCCTCTTTTAAGATGTTTAGATTCAAGCCACCAAGCTTGATATCCATCTGCATGGCAGTTATACCATTTAATGATCCGGCAACTTTAAAATCCATGTCCCCATCATGGTCTTCTAAACCCATAATATCTGTTAAAACCGCATATCTATTACCATCACATACAAGTCCCATAGCAACCCCAGCAATCAAGCTACTACACGGAATCCCAGCTGCAGCAAGCGCCAAAGATCCACCACAAACGGTCGCCATAGATGATGAACCATTTGATTCTAAAATTTCAGAAACGAGCCTTATTGTATATGGACTTGTTTCAACACTACATTCTAATGCTCTCTTTGCTAGATTTCCATGTCCTAGCTCACGCCTACCTGGTGCCCCTATATTACCAACTTCTCCTACACTAAATGGTGGAAAATTATAATGCAACATAAATTTTTCTTTCAAACCCTTGCTTGTTAAAAGCTCATAACTTTGTGCATCCATATCACCACCAAGAGTAGCAACAACTAAAGCTTGTGTCTGTCCCCTAGTAAAAAGAACACTAGAATGTGTCTTTGGCAAGAAATTTGTCTCAATGCTTATAGGTCTAACTTCATTTAATGCCCTACCATCAGCCCTTTTTCTATCATCTAAAATCATGCTTCTAATAATATCCCGCTTCAATGACATCACACTTTGTGATACCCTCTCTTCTAAAGATTCAATGTCTTTAGGGTTTTCTTCTCTCCATTTGTTTAAGATTTTTTTTATAAATAAATTTAGTTGCAAATTCCTCTCTGTTTTTGATAAGCTCTCTATTACTCCCTTTAACTCATCTGAGTGATGATTTGCAATATATGTTTTTATACTCTCACATACAAAACTTTTCTTAAATACCTCAAAAAACAATTCTTGTTTTTTATATGGTAAAAAAGCTTCTTTTATTGCATTGCTTTTTTTCTCTATTTCGCTTTTAGCTAATTCTAATGCTCTTGTTAGCTCCTCTTCTTTTAATTCATTTGCAGTATATTTGCCATTTTGACTACCACCAAATGTCCTCATCTCAATCATTAACAAATCGCTATCAACTCCGCTTACAAGCAAATCTAAAGTGCTATTATTTAGAGTTTTTGGATTAACTACAAAATTATCTTCAATAAGTCCTATTCTAATTCCATTTACAGGTTTTGATATTGGAATCTCACTGACATATAATGCAGCAGAAGCAACATTGAGTGCCAAAATCTGCAAATCAGCTTCACTATCAGCACTAAGCACCAAAATAGTTATGTTTGTAGGATAGCAATAATCTTTTGGAAATAGCGGTCTTAAACTTCTATCTACGATTCTTGCAGTTAGGGTTTCAAAATCTCCCGGTTTTGCTTCTCTTTTTACATAGCCACCGGGAAACTTACCCGCTGCATAAGATTTCTCTATATACTGCACAGTAAGGGGCAAGAAATCTTCTTCTATTATTTCTTGTGTATCTATTGTAACGGTGGCTAAAAGGACATTGTTTCCTTGCTTTAAATATGCACTTCCACTTGCTTGCTTTGCAAACTTATTAAACACATAAGATTCATTGCCAATTATTGTTTCATTCATATTTTCTCCTTACATATGCGTGAAAATTTCATCTAATTGTTTGTCTTCTACTTTTGGATAGGTTTTGTAATAATATTTTATATCTACAAATTTGTTTGTTTTATAAAAACAAAACACTCCATCAGTCACATCTTCCAAGTTTTTTACTACATCAAGTGGTGCTACAGGTGAGACAAAATTTACAATTTTTGCATGCATCGTTATCATTGATTTTATAACAGCCATTGAAGTAAGTCCGCTATCTATACCTATATCTACTATTAATGCTCTTTTTTCATCAAGCGAGATTGGTGGATTGCCCTTTCTGTATTGGTATATCATAGGCAACATCTTATCTTCATATATTCTTTGAACTTCTCCATAAATATAGTCCAAACTTATCTCAAAACACTTAACCAATGGCTCGTTGATCACGACATCTTGCGTCTCTGTTACCATTGCAATTTCACAATTTGAATTATTTGGTGCATAAATTGGTGCAGCAAAGAGAAATGTAAAAGGAACTTTTAAATGTCGCGATAAATTATACGCGAATCTAATACCATTAAAAGATATACCAACAACTATTGTTTTTTCTGTATTTAAAAACGAAAGAGGCATATTGTTTATTAATTTTTGAAATGCGTCATCTTCATCTTCAAAAATAGTATCTCTCATACTTGGGTGATTTAAATTTTCCAATATCATTAGCTACCTATTTTTAGACCATTTTTTAATAATGGCATTAATTCTAGTGTTAAAAGCACATATTTATCATCTCTTGCTTCGACACCTCTAGTTGTCAAAGTAGGATAAACTTCACTTGCATATTTAAGCCCAAGCTTAAAGCATCTAACTTGAGTATTTATACCAACACTCCAAGTCTTAAAATAATCCTCTTTATAGTCATAGCCTATATTAGCAAAAACATCAAAATAAGCAAACGACTTATAAAATCCTGCATTTATATAATTAGCCTCGCCAAATCTCCACTGCGATAAGTCTTCTCTTGCAAATCTCTCTCTTACAAAATGTCCAAAAAATAAACTTAACTCATCATTATTTGTATAGCTAATTTGATGGGTTGCTTCGCTAATCCTTGCTTCTGTGTGGTTATAAAATATACTACTTAGAAATCTCCAGTGATAGTCATAAAAATATTCCAATTCAGATTCAAGCTCTCCTATTTTCTCACCATTATCTATAAAGTAATAATATTGCTTTAATTTGTGTGATAATTTTAGATTATTATCATTGTCATAAAAACTTTGAAAAATACTTAATTCAACTTCATCATCAGAACCGGGCAAGACAAAAAACTGATCAAAATATCCACTTTTATAATCAAAGCCAGACATTATATATTTAGCCTCTAAATTAATTGTATGTCCGAAGTTGTCATAACTTTTCATCAAATCCGTATTTGCCTTAAATACATAGTGATTATTCACATATCTACCAGAATCAAAATTACTCCTGCTATAATCAACAGCTGTAGCATAAACTACGGGCGATATTGATAGATTCAAATAATCATCAAACACTTCTTTTGTATAAATAAATGGTAAATATACTTGCTGTTGAGTAGCACTAAACCCTTCTCTTCTAGTATAATTTGTAATCTTATAATCAAATGAATAATATAAATCATCTACAAGAATATTATCTATTTGCCTATGATACTGAATCTCTGGTAAGGTTTGAATTGTATTTGCATTGCTGTTTTGCTCTAAATTTGAATAATATCTAGCATAAAGCCCGATATAATCACTATCGCTTTTTAGAAAATAGTTGAATCTAGAAGTTAATAGATTCCCTTGTAAATCAGCCTTGTCTTCTGCATTGTTATTTTGCAATCTAAAATAATCAATATCAGATACTTGAGAAATATCTGCATGCATTCCATCTTCATAGAAATATGAATCCTCGCTGCTTAGTAAATCTTTTCGTTCATACTTTAGTTGTAATCCATAGTGGTTTCTATTTTCTAAATCATATCTTTCTTGGTAGTCTTTTTTATTTGCAAAATACCCAAGATTCAACCACAAAATCTCATCTTTATCATCTATAAATCTAAATTCATTATAAAAACCAGCACCTCTCTTGCTTCTTACTTGTGGAGCAAATGTCATATCCCAAAAATTACTAGGTGCTATAAAAATTGGTTGAGAATATAAAAATCCATCATCTCTTGAATTACCAAATAAAGGATATAGTAGCCCACTCTTTCGCTTAAATCCGAGAGAAAAAGATAAATATGGAAAATACATAACTGGCATATTATAAATACACAGCCTAGGATTCCATAAGCTCATCCATTCCTTTTGTGTATCATACTCGCCGCTACTTGCCTTTAACGACCAAATAGGATTATTTATACTACATGATGAAACAGAAGCATCACTTGTCCTATAAATAGTATCATTAAACTCCGCTTCATCAGCACTTACCCAAATACCACTAGCAGAATCTTGCAAATAAAATGGCTCTAAAAATGAATAATTCTCCTGCATCTTTATTTTTATGCTATCTGATTTTAAAAATAGTGAATTACCCTTATAAGCACTTACATTGCCTATTAGTGTTATCTCACCAGTTTTAGTATCATAATTTGCCTCATCTGCTGTAATTAGATAATCAAGATTAATAACAGTTGCATTACCTTTCCCAATCACAAGTGTTTTGCTATATTGCATATCATCAGCTAGAAATTCAAATACTGCTTGTTGGTTTTCGTTAAATTTCTTTATCGATGGTTGTGCATAAAGGCTAGATACCATAAAAATAGATGCAGCTATGCTAATTGTCTTTAAATTCATTGCTTGCCTACCTAAAATTAATTACCAAAGTCTTAGAGATTCTATCATGTAAGCTTTGATATATAGCGTTTGTAAATACAAAGAAAAATGGTAAATACATTAAAAATTCACTCAATGCTCTAAGCAATGAACGTAAGAATGACTGCTTCCAACTAGGATTATCTAGTAATTCGACCTCAATTATACGAATCTTTACCACCATTTTTCCAATTGTAGCACCATACATCTTCACAAAAATAGCCTGATATGCAACTCTTATTACATACAATATAAACCACGAGCTAGAAATCACATATATCAAAGCTTCCGGGTCATTTACATTTTGCATTATAGTATCCCAATAAATTCCAATTAGCACCATACTGATAAGCAAATCATCTATCAAATACGCTAATACTCTCTTCCAAATTGGAGCTACTTCAAATTCTTCTCTAGCTAAAATTTCTTCTATTTTATCCACATTCATAAAACACCCTATAACGCCTGATATGCTATATCATTTCTATATTGTTTGCCAGAAAATTCTATCTTTTCTACTAAATTATAGGCATTATTTCTAGCACTCAGCACATCTTGCCCATAACCAACACACACAAGCACTCTACCGCCACTTGCCAATAATTTACCATTATCATTTCTAACTCCAGCAAATGATATAAATGTATTTTTATTATCATTTTTAGCTATGCTTATTTCTGTTTCTTTAGATGATTTATAAGGATAGTCTTTTGAGGCTAAAACCACTCCAACACAAACACCCTCTCTTAAAGCATACTTCACGCTTCTTACATCTCCTTTTGCACAACCTAAAAAGCAATCCAATAGACCACTTTCAAAAAGTGGCATTAATACTTCACACTCTGGATCTCCAAACCTTACATTAAACTCAAGCAAATAAGGCTCACCATTTACAACCATGATTCCACAAAATAACGCTCCGCTAAACGGATTACCCTCATTTTTCATACCATTTAGAGTTGGAATAATTATATTTTGCTCAACTTTTTTAATAATATCACTACTAGCTAGTGGAGATGGTGCATAAGCACCCATACCGCCAGTATTTGGTCCTTTGTCATTATTTAATAGCCTTTTGTGATCTTGTGCTGCTGGAAGCACTATATAGCCCTCTCCATCACACATAGCAAATACAGATAACTCAAATCCATCTAAAAACTCTTCAATAACAACAAGCCTACCAGAATCGCCAAAACTAGAACCATCTAGCATATCTTTTAATGCACTTTTTGCTTCATCTTTACTCTGTGCAATTATAACCCCCTTACCAGCACACAATCCATCGGCTTTAACTACAATTGGCTCTTGCAGACTATCAATAAAATTACATCCATCATCATAACTGCTAGTTCGCAAAAATCTTGCAGTAGGAATATTGTGCCTCTTTGCAAATTCTTTCATAAATGCCTTTGAGGCTTCTAATCTTGCAGCATTTTTACTAGGGCCAAAGACTAAAATATTATTCTCTCTTAACCTATCAGCTAAACCATCAACCAAAGGTGATTCAGGTCCAACTATCACTAAAGATATATCATTATCTATAACAAAGCTCACAAACTCATCATCATTTTTGCAATCTAGATTCTCCCCAATTTCACAAGTAGCACCATTTCCAGGATAAAAATAAATCTTGCTAACTTTAGATTCACTGCTTAATGCCAAGCCGATTGAGTATTCTCTTCCACCACTGCCAACTATCACTATTTTCATGCACTACCTTTGTATTATGATTTGTAAAACTTACAAAAAATCTTAAAAATCACAATAACCCCCAAGTGAGCGAATATAATAGGATTGTGGTCCTAAAATTCAAAAAACTTAGCCATAAGCTTCAAATTAGGGGCAGATTCTCATCTCAACTTAAGAGACTAATAACGAAAATACCAAACACACAAAGAAATCTATACAGCTAAAAACAATTATTATGTTGGACCCTAAAATTACAAAATTCGTTTCACTCAGGTTAAGAAATTATAAAATACACTAGCTAAAAGTAGCTTTTAATGAAACAAAAAATATTATTTTGGCAAAATTGCAAACTTAAAAAGGACTTCTATGAAAAAACTACTAATTGCAACTTTGCTAAGCATGAATCTTATAAGTGCGAATGAATGTGTTTGTTTTGAACTAAAAGGTGAATTTGGGGAAGAAATTAGAGAAATACTAAAAAAATATTCTAAAAATCTAGGTTCAAAAGATATAAAAATAGTCAGAGAAAACGATGATCTAACACCACAAGAAAAAAGTTTTGTGGATAGCTTGCTTGGCACTGGTAATCCAACTAGCACAAGAGCATATCAAGCAAACAAAGAAAATGGAGAAAAACTATACAAAAGAGATTGTGCAAGCTGTCATGGTCAAAAGGCTGAAACATCAGTAGCAACAAGAAAACCAATTAACACATGGAAAGCAAGTGATATAGTAGATGAGCTAAGAACTTATCAAAACCAAACATTCGAAGGTCAATCAAGATTCGTCAAAAATCAAATAGCACAACGATACAGCAAAGATGACATGAGAGATATAGCTTATTTCATAGAATCTCTAAGATAAATCTTTACAAACCTTTTGGTTTGTTTAAACTAGCACATTCTGTAACTTTTAAGCTAAAATAACCCTTTAATCACTCACAATAAAGATAGATTCAATATAGACAATAATTGTATAAAACCCAAAACACATTACTTAAACGCTATAAATAATCTAAAAATACTATTTAAAGATTTATATAAATTGTAGCTTACTATTCCACCGCATACCTATTTTAATCATACGCTGTGCTTTTATGATTTGTATTTTTTCAAATTATTTAATAGTTATTCACATAAAGAGAGATATTAACATAGTATAGTCTTTGAAGCTCTATACAAATAAGCCATTGTATTATAAAATGAATTTCACTTAAGAAAAGATTCTATAAACACTCAAACCTATGAAATAAAAAGCACTACAATTAATATGTAGACAAATATTATATAAAAACTAAGCCTTTCAAAGATATTTGTGGTAATAAGAAAAGACTCCTAGAATCTTTTCTTATTTACATCACTAATAATATCATCTGCAATTCTATTTACATTAT